>NZ_CP034447.1:2735000-2737500 GCF_003952485.1 Mesorhizobium sp. M1E.F.Ca.ET.045.02.1.1 | reverse complement strand
TATCCCGTCCGGATATAGCTACCCTGCAATGCGGCTGGCGCCACAACAGGTCCACCAGAGATCCGTCCATCCCGGTCCTCTCGTACTAGGGACAGATCCTTTCAATATTCCTACACCCACGGCAGATAGGGACCGAACTGTCTCACGACGTTCTGAACCCAACTCACGTACCGCTTTAAATGGCGAACAGCCATACCCTTGGGACCTGCTCCAGCCCCAGGATGCGATGAGTCGACATCGAGGTGCCAAACAACCCCGTCGATATGGACTCTTGGGGGTCATCAGCCTGTTATCCCCGGCGTACCTTTTATCCGTTGAGCGATGGCCCTTCCACGCGGGACCACCGGATCACTATGACCGACTTTCGTCTCTGCTCGACTTGTCAGTCTCGCAGTCAGGCAGGCTTATGCCATTGCACTCAGCGAACGATTTCCGACCGTTCTGAGCCCACCATCGCGCGCCTCCGTTACTCTTTAGGAGGCGACCGCCCCAGTCAAACTACCCACCATACATTGTCCCGGACCCGGATAACGGGCCGCGGTTAGACATCCATAGTAATAAG
Organism: Mesorhizobium sp. M1E.F.Ca.ET.045.02.1.1; assembly: GCF_003952485.1. NCBI lineage: Bacteria > Pseudomonadati > Pseudomonadota > Alphaproteobacteria > Hyphomicrobiales > Phyllobacteriaceae > Mesorhizobium > Mesorhizobium sp. M1E.F.Ca.ET.045.02.1.1. The sequence goes on along the minus strand of NZ_CP034447.1, from coordinate 2,736,938 downwards.
GGTGGTATTTCAAGGGTGGCTCCACCTGAGCTGGCGCCCAAGCTTCAAAGCCTACCACCTATCCTACACATGCCACTACGAATGCCAATGTAAAGCTATAGTAAAGGTGCACGGGGTCTTTCCGTCTAACCGCAGGAACCCCGCATCTTCACGGGGAATTCAATTTCACTGAGTCTATGCTGGAGACAGCGGGGAAGTCGTTACGCCATTCGTGCAGGTCGGAACTTACCCGACAAGGAATTTCGCTACCTTAGGACCGTTATAGTTACGGCCGCCGTTTACTGGGGCTTCGATTCAGAGCTTGCACCCCTCCTCTTAACCTTCCAGCACCGGGCAGGCGTCAGACCCTATACGTCGCCTTGCGGCTTCGCAGAGCCCTGTGTTTTTGATAAACAGTCGCTACCCCCTGGTCTGTGCCACCCTCCTCTGCTTGCGCAGAAAAGGGTCACGCTTCTTCCGAAGTTACGCGTGCAATTTGCCGAGTTCCTTCAGCATAGTTCTCTCAAGCGCCTTGGTATACTCTACCTGACCACCAGTGTCGGTTTCGGGTACGGTCTATAAGGAGGAGCTATTTCCTGGAACCACTCCGCTGCCCTTTCAATCCGATAAGATTGGACAACTTGTGTGATCCGTCACTACCTCCAGGCCCACGAATATTAACGTGGTTCCCATCGACTACGCGTTTCCGCCTCGTCTTAGGGGCCGGCTAACCCTGCTCAGATTAACTTTAAGCAGGAACCCTTGGTCTTTCGGCGGGGGAGTCTCTCACTCCCCTTACGTTACTCATGTCAGCATTCGCACTTCTGATACCTCCACCGCCCCTCACGGGTACGGCTTCATCAGCTTACAGAACGCTCCGCTACCGCTCGTGATTGCTCACGAACCCTAAGCTTCGGTGTATGGCTTTAGCCCCGTTACATTTTCGGCGCAAAGACCCTTATTTAGACCAGTGAGCTGTTACGCTTTCTTTAAATGATGGCTGCTTCTAAGCCAACATCCTGGTTGTTTTGGGATCCTCACATCCTTTCCCACTTAGCCATAACTTGGGGACCTTAGCTGTAGGTCAGGGTTGTTTCCCTTTTCACGACGGACGTTAGCACCCGCCGTGTGTCTGCCGACTAGTACTCCCAGGTATTCGGAGTTTGGTTAGGTTTGGTAATCCGGTGAGGACCCCTAGCCCATCCAGTGCTCTACCCCCTGGGGTATTCGGTCGACGCTCTACCTAAATAGATTTCGCGGAGAACCAGCTATTTCCGAGTTTGATTGGCCTTTCACCCCTAGCCACAAGTCATCCCGAACTATTGCAACAGTTATGGGTTCGGCCCTCCAGTAAGTGTTACCTTACCTTCAGCCTGCTCATGGCTAGATCACTCGGTTTCGGGTCTAATGCGACGAACTGAACGCCCTGTTCAGACTCGCTTTCGCTGCGCCTACACCTACCGGTTTAAGCTTGCTCGTCACACTAAGTCGCTGACCCATTATACAAAAGGTACGTGGTCACCCTTGCGGGCTCCCACTGTTTGTAGGCAATCGGTTTCAGGTACTCTTTCACTCCCCTTGTCGGGGTGCTTTTCACCTTTCCCTCACGGTACTAGTTCGCTATCGGTCATGCACGAGTACTTAGGCTTGGAAGGTGGTCCTCCCAATTTCAGACAGGATTTCACGTGTCCCGCCTTACTCGAGGACGATTGATCGCATTACGCGTACGGGGCTGTCACCCGCTATGGCCCAACTTTCCAGAAGGTTCCGCTTGTCTCTCAATCGCCACTGGCCTGGTCCGGGTTCGCTCGCCACTACTTCCGGAGTCTCGGTTGATGTCCTTTCCTACGGGTACTTAGATGTTTCAGTTCCCCGCGTTCGCCACTTTATCCCTATGTATTCAGGATAAGTTACCTATTAGCGATACTTGGAAACCACAACAGCAAGACGGCGCGATCT